>NZ_CP098481.1 GCF_023702715.1 Acinetobacter sp. C32I
TCGCGTCCTGTCGCTGATCTTATTGTTGTTATATGGAACATCCTGTTCTCGATGAGTCCATGATAGGAAATTGAGCTGAGTATGGCTATTGGCAATTTTCTGGAATGAATGTACGCCAAAACGTACATGGTTTTATCAGAGATTTATCCCAAGATTTGTCCGCAGGAAATGGGGATAAAATAGCATCAGAGAAGTCTTAAGAAATCAGGAAAAATGAAATCTTGAGTGTTTTTCAACCAATTTTATTGGCTAAAAGTGACAAAACTGCTTAAAAAGCAGCCGACTTGTTTCCGAGTCGGCTTTTTAGTGTTTTTTAGGATTATGTAAAATTCACAAATTATTGATTTAATTAAAATAATTAAGATTAGTTTCGCATAACGTGCATTATGTTAATTTTAGAAAAACTTTACGATCAACTTATAGCAATCAAGAAAACATTGGGTCATCAAACCATTTCTCAGGTATACCCATTGCTGGTAAAAACTCTAACCCTATTGGGTGATCTACAAAAAGTTGCTTTAATTTTGTAGGTACAATATTTCCATAGCTCGTCTTTTTCAATAGTAAATTCATAATAATAATTGAGCTATAAATCCTATTATGTTGATCCTTAAGAACCCCATGCTCGTTTGTATATTTTACAAAAGGAATAGTGACTTTACTTGCAATACTGGTAGGTGCTCTAAAGTTTCTATTAAAAACACGTGAATGATGGCAACAGCAATTGCGTACATCCAAAATCAAAGATATCCAATTTTCTAAAGTTTGATAATTAGCAACATTTAATGCCTTAGCATATCGATCTAACTTATATTCTTGTCTCGTCTCCTCAGAAACATTTTCCATAAATGACTTTAAATTTCCAAAAGTCATTAATTCAATAGCAACCCATCCTGGAGGCAAATCTCTATAAAATGGACAGTAAGGATTAAAATAATTCTTTCTAAAAAATGTCGCGAATTCTTCCTGCGACTCAATAAAATAACTTCTAACAGTGTTTACTGTTCCATGAATTTTTTTATTTTCTTTAAATAGCCTATTGTCTAAATACCAAAAATTATTTGCGGTATTTTTATTTAAATGTCTATCAAATGTACTTCGTAAAAGTACTTCTATTTTTTGAATTAAACCAAAAAGCATTTCTCTTAAAGCTTCATCAAATTTATACAAAGCAATTAAGTGCTTGGAATGAATATTTTTTTTAAAAAAATCTTTAGGTAATTGATAAGGCACTACTTTTTTTTCAATAAGACTAAACTCTGTTGCATACTTAAAACTTAGTTTTGATAGTCGAAAAGGAATGAAATAAGCTTTAAAGCGATAATAACTAAACACTGTTATAGCATCTATTAGTTCTTTTTTATCATCAATAACCAGCCCCTCTTTATGTAACTTACGATACATATACTCTTGATCACGGAAAGGCTTAACGTATGGTTTTAAAGACATTTTTTTAATTAGCTTTTTTAAAGACGAAAAAAAGGTACTTCCGCTTACAGATTGCTCTTGGAAAGTACCGTTGTTAAATCCAGTTTATCTTTAAAAAAGATAAACTGGAAACTTCACAAAAACAAAAAAGCTATATCTTCTAAAAAAATATATTTATAAACAACTACTTAACAACACCCTCTTGACATGTTGGAGAATATCAAATATAAGTCCTAAGGACTTATATTTGATATTCAGTATAGATATGTTTTTTTCAGAAGCTCTATTTGATAATTTCAATAAATCTTCCCAAATGGCGATTTCAAGACAAGAGCTATACAGTATTTTTCTAAATATTTGGAGTGACAAAGAATATAATAATATAAAAATCAATGATTTAAGGTATAACAGCAAACATTATAAGAAAAAGTTTAAAAGTGTTTTATACGAATTAAGATCTCATCCTCAATTAAAAAGTATTGGCGATGAAATGCATGGCCCTACATACCTTCTCAATATCAATAAAGCCCCATTCGATGCATCTAAAATTATTTGTGATATCTATCCTATAGGCTATATCTCATATCTTTCAGCTATGGAGTTTCATAAATTAATTCCCTCTAGAAATCATAAGAATATTTTTTTTACAACTATTGATAGGAAAGCCTGGAAGGAAATTTTTTATCATCTAATAACAGAAAAAGAGTACCCATTTTTTGAAGATACTTACGCACACGACTTATTGGACTTAATTCCTAGGTTTCCTACCGAAGAAAAATACTTGGATCATGAGCTTATTGTCTTTACTACGAAAAACTTACAAGGATTTGAGCAACAAAAAGGTTTAAGAGTTAGGGAACTTCCTTTTTTGTTTTTAGATATGGTAAGAACACCTCAATACTGTGGTGGAGTAGAAACTGTTTTAAGTGTTTTTAAAACATATGCGACCCTACTTTTAGAAGATATTCTTGATATATGTCAAACACATGGTACGAATATTGATAAAGCTCGAATTGGTTTTATATTAGATGAAATATTAGGAATCCAGCACCCAATTATTGATAAATGGAAAATATTAATGATAGGCCAAAGAGGTGGATCAAGAAAATTTGTAGCGTATCTAAATTTTGAACCTAGGTTTTCTGAAACTTGGAATATTTCCTTAAATCATACAGCAGTAAGCACTTATGGAATGGTCTTATCAAATCAGGAATAAGCCCCATAAAATTAGATATAAGTTACTGTTTAATATATAAATTAATCTAAAACTCAAATCTCATACTTTGTGTTAAATAAACAACTCAGCAGAAAAAGATCCAACGTTGAGCAATAGCGAATTGTTGTCGGTGATGTAGTAGTTCACCTTGCGTGTACTATTACATTACACATCTTGCCTCACCATACAAATTCCAGTTTGCGTATATTTGCCTTTACTTGATACATACAACATCTGGGTTTTGCCTTTATTTGATCTTATTTGCTAATTTTTGCTTTTAGTTGCGTATTTTTGATAAAACCATTTGCTTTAATTTGATGAAATTTGCTGTTTTTTGATAAAAAATAGAACTCAACACGAAGAATTATTCAATTTTCTCCATTCAGCCATCAAAACAGCATCTTCTTCCTCAAAAGTCGTTTCACCCTCTAAAATACGTTGCTGTCTAGCCAGATCTTTAACATGACAGGCATCAATGACTTCCTGGGAAAACTCATGATCAACAATCCCTTTAGCACTTTTAAAGGCACTAAGTAGCTTCTCTCTGTCATACATATCTTTAGATCTCCTCTATTCAAACACCCAAGCTTGATCGAATCAGGATCAATCCTGGGCTTTAGGTTCAATTATTTCATTAACAGCAAACAGACCAGGATTAGTGATCCTGATATTTTCCTGACAGCAGCCACAAAGCATTAGCCCCGCAAAAGGCTGAACATTTTCCTTTGATTCACAAATTCCACATGACTTAGGAAAAGTAATGATAGTTGCTGAATTGACTAACTCTGTTGACATAACAGCTATCCTTAAAATGTACACACTTATTTTTGATAATTTTCAATACCTTATAATCAATTTTTCACCAAAAATCTGTACACTCCTTGTATGATCTAGGTGTACAAATAATTCTCTATAACTTTCAAATCCTTACACCGAAAAAATCCTGAAATTTTGTACACGACCTTGTACAAACTAATAATTATATAAATAAAAAACTTAGTTTTAAAATTATCAATTATTTTGTACACAATTTCTCACTTAAAAAAGGGCCTAAACCCTTTATTTAAAAGGCTTTCAGGCTTATATCTTTAGATGCGTGGTGTGTGAACAAAAAATTGTCGGTATGTACCGACTTCCAAAAAAACCAGTTGACTGAAATGACCACAAAGATAGTGCTTGATTATTACTTTTACTTAAAAAGCTTAAGAAAACATTTTGATCTACTGATCAGAAGCAAAATTTAGAACAAGAGATGAAATTAGAGCTAGAACTTTTTAGAGGACAATTTAAAAACACCAAATTTAAACGCTGTATTTTCGCCATAGCCGCTTTATTTTAACCTTAACTAGAGATCAGTACCTAAAAACAAAAAAGTTGTCTCTAAACGCAAATGAAAGCAAATGAGACAATGCTTATTAACCACTAGATACTCTTAACCAAGCGAGTGTCTACGAGCGGCATCCCCAAAATTTGAGCTTTGACCCTCTGAAAAACTGCTTTTTTAGGTTGATTAGCCTAAAAAGGTGAAGTTTAGATGCAGAAATTTGAGCCTAGACCGAGCGAAGCGAGCATAAAGTTCTATGAGCAAAGCGAATTCCGAGTTGCTTTTGCTTTTTCTTAAATTCACGAAGGAATTAACCGAAAAATTGCCCCCGAATCGAGCGAAAGCGAGATTCAATAGAGTTTGAGCGAAGCGAAAACCAAGGGCAATTTTGACTAGACTAGGCTTTTAATTGTTTTTAAAGTTTTTTAATGCTTTTAGCTCGACTAAAAGTATTTAATAGCAATGGTCTTAGAGGCCATATCACTACGTTTATCGACCCATATCACTACGTTTATCGACCCATATCACTACGTTTATCGACCCATATCACTACGTTTATCGACTATTTGACTACCTCAATATTTAATGTAGTATTACTACGTTATTTAATAATGTAGTAATAAGAATAATGAAAGACTTAGTTGTCAAAGATAATGCTCTAATTAATGCAAGTTATAATCTTGATTTAGTTGAGCAAAGGCTAGTTCTACTAGCAATTATTGAAGCCAGACAAACAGGTAAAGGAATCAATGCTAATGATGCTTTAGTAATTCATGCATCAAGCTATATTGAGAATTTCGGTGTAGAGAAACATACGGCTTATGCTGTTTTGAAAGAGGCAAGTAAGGTCTTATTTGATAGGAGATTTACTTATCAATCTTTAACAGATAAAGGGAATGTAAAAACTACTCATAGCCGTTGGGTAAGCGAAATTAGCTATATTGATAATGAAGCATCAGTAAGTCTTATCTTTTCACCAGCTGTCGTCCCATTAATTACAAGGCTTGAGGAACGGTTTACTAGCTATGAATTAAAGCAAGTAAGTCAATTGACAAGCAGATATGCCACTAGACTTTACGAACTATTAGTTGCTTGGCGCACCACTGGTCAAACTCCAATATTTGAGATTTCAGAATTTAGGCAGCAACTTGGTATTGCGGATGATGAATACACACGCTCAGATAATTTCAAAAGAAGAGTTCTAGATATAGCTATATCCCAAATCAATACTTTTACAGACATCAAAGTTAAGTCTGAACAGCATAAAACTGGGCGATCAATTTCAGGCTATAGTTTTTCATTTAAGCCAAAGACATCAGTTAAAAATATTTCTAAAGCAAGGAGCGAACAGCTAGAGCTGATTGGCCAATTGACAGATAAACAGATTTTTTTGTTCTCTGGTAAGTTAGCTTATGAACCCACATTCGCATCAAAATATAGTAAAGCTGGTGAAAGCTATGATGACTTTATAATTAGAATAGCTGGAGACTTAACAGATCCTAAAAAAATTAAAGAATATTCTCCATATCTTAAAGAATTAGGATTTAAATAGATTTGTAAATTGACATTGTCAACTTAACAGTAAAGTATTAACTCAATTTAACCCCCAATTTACAATATGAAAAAATTATCAGTTTCAGAATTAGCTAAACTGTATGGATACTCAAGGCAAGCCATATATGCTCATATAAATAAAGGAAATTTGTCAAAAGGTTCTGATGGATTAATTGACTTTTCAGAAGCTTTAAGAGTATTTGGAGAACCTCAAAACAAAGTATCCAATGTCAACTTGAGTCAATCAACTAACAGTCAAAACTTGACTGAAATTGACTTGTTAAAACGACAAGTTGACATACTTGAAAAACAATTGAATCAAGCTTTACTTAGAGAAAACCAATCATTAGAACGTGAATCTTTCTATCAAGAACAAATTGAAGCTATGCAACGTCTTTTAGAGGCCCCAAAACCTCATATCACTACGTCTGTCGACCCAGAGTCTACTCAGATGACAGAGGAAAATGAAGAAGTCACAGCTATGACGCAAAAAGAACCAGAGTCTAGTGAAAATAAGCGAATTCCAGTGCCGGAGCATGTTGAACCAGAGCAGCCGAAAAGAGGGTGGTTAAGCCGGTTTTTCTTGCCTAACGGCTAAGAGCATTATTCAGCTGACCTAATCAAAACTGTAAACCTTTGATCAAAGAATAGGTGTGAAACGTGAATAGTCACGAAAAAGCCGTTCCAGTGCGCTGAACCCAAGAACGGCTTACTTTAAGATATTGATGCGAAAAGGAAAAGTTCAAGTATTTCGCATAAGGCGTATTATGTTAATTTTAGAAAAACTTAATTTCTTAATGTGACAGCACTATATTTATTCTGGATCAGCATATAAATGACTAACACATATACCACATACAGACCGGCCTAATTGAGCACATTTAACACGCACAATGGATTCATCCACTTCACAAGAGATATCCTTAGATCCAGAGACCCATTTCATCTTTTCACAAATTGAAAAACTTTCAGATGAACATTTCGTCTCTGAATCAGGTGGATTCAATTTGCCTTCAAAAAGATGAAACTGATCTGTATTAGGATTCTTTTTCAAGGTATAGGTCGTTTTGGTCATAGGATTCTTCTTTAAAGTTAAAAATATTATTCAACCAATAAAAACATCGTAAAAAATTAAATATAAATAATTTTTTAATAAGAACCGTGACGTTTTGTCAGGGTTCTTATTAAAATAAATTTTCAATTCAATCTAACTGAATATTTTATTTTTTTAGCTCTTTAATACTTTTAAACAAGTAAAATAAAGCTAATACAATAATGATAACTGGTATAAAACTTACTTCTAATTTCAGAACTTTATTTAACCCTGAAACTAGAAAGGCTATACCAAATAATACTTCAAATCCATCCCAGCCAATATTTTTCAATAACTTAATTAAGTTTACTAAAAGAATTATGCTGCCAGCTACCACAAACATAGATCCTTCAGGAAAAATATTTGGAATTAAATAAGAAATTCCAAAAAAAATCAAAAATACAGCTAAACCAATAGAGCCGTATACAGTTGGTTTATCATTTGAACTACTATTTTCCATATCTTCCCCTTTAAATTGACTTAGATAATTAAGCTGTCTTTCGTGTCTTGCGGTGCTGTTTCAAAAGTAATTCAGCCTCATGAAGTTTCTTTTCAAGCTCTTCATTAGCTTGCATTAGCTCTCTGTACATGATTTTCTTTTCAGCATCTACAAACCTTTTAAGAACCTCACGCATTAATGCTTGATATCCTAATTTTTGAGCTGAGCCAATTTCTTTCAAATCAGCAATTAAATCTTTCGGTAAACGAATAGAAATCATTTGCATATTGCTAGATTTATTTAAAATTTCATGAAAACTAGCAGGAACTGGTGAAGCCTTTACGAAATTAGGATCTCCGCCTAACTCTCTACTTTCCCATAAGTTTTCATCATCTAGCTCAAGTGACTCTATTATTGCTTGAACTTGATCTTTATTTTTCATATCTCTACCTAACTATTTAATCGTGTTAGCTGCACGGCACTTGAATAAGTACATTTCGATGGATAACTGAATAATTTTCATTCAGTTTCTAAAGCACTCTAAAAAGTGTGTAACACCACCTTTTAGAGTGCTTTTTCATTAATTAGCGTTAAAGAACATGTCTATTTCAGTTTGATTAGGATCAAAAGCAGATTTAATTGCAAACTTTTGACTCTTTTCATGAAGAATAAAACAGATTTTCAATAAGCGCCCTGAATCAGTTTCACTAATAAACCATAATGTAGGTGGATTAGTTTTGTGGTCTTCACGCTCATCTTCTAGAAAATGAGTGCCGCTAAAATTAAAAAAACATTGCTCAACTTCTGTAGGAACTACATTGTGCTTATCGACTAGCTTCTGTCGGACACGAGCTGAGATTAAAAATGGATCATCATTACCACCAGACATCTATATTAACACTCCACAATAAAAATATATATACGTTTTGTATATACAACATGTGTATAAATATCTAATAATTGTGTGACATAGTCAATAAAAATTTGATGAATATTAGCATTTTGGCGTTGAAAAACAAATTATTGTTGAAAAAATATACTTAATTTGTATATACAATATGTATATACTTAATTTTTTTAAATTTCAATCTTTATCTTATTATTTTTTTAAATTTCAATCTTTGGGCATCGGACTCGTCTAGTAAGTCATAATTTGATAGATCTAAACTGATTTAAAAATCATAGGCAATAAAAAACCCCGACATCCTGTCGGGGTTTTTCGTATTTGGTACTAGGGTCAACTCCTGTCATCCC